>JBFMDX010000006.1:205357-223570 GCA_040753795.1 Thermodesulfobacteriota bacterium | reverse complement strand
AAACTACGTTACGTTACCTCGGCGAAAAGACACTGGTGGAAAGGCAAGGCGGAGACCGTGAGCAAAAAACGATTTTTGCTAATAGAGGAGTGTTTTTTGTTGACTCACTTTCTCATAGGCGGCTTGATCGGAGGATCCATGTTTTTAATGGTATGTGTTTTTAAAACCCGGGAAACCCGGGCCAAAAGGAAACATGTGAGACCGAGACATAAGTAATTTTGGGAATTAAGTATGGTCCCCAGAATTCCTTGACTATCTGATGGCCCACGTTAATCGTTTGTTGCCGGAAGAAAACCCCGGCGCCAGGCCCCTGCGGACGTGGCTGGCCGATGAAAATACTGGAAAGAATGACATAAAACAATTTTGATTCATAAATACGTAATTATTATTTAAACCGTGGGATTAGTCGTGGTTACTATTAACTGTTTTTTTTGTATTATCCTTGACAATCGGTTATAATATTTAATATTTATGCAAAAAAAGGGGACCCATCATGGCATACAAAGAGCGAAAAGAATTAATGAAAGAGATTGAAGATTTCCGCGGTAACAGAACTTTAATCTCTTTGTTTAATTTTGATAGGCAATCTTTTCCACAGGTTTCAGAGCTTGGAATTTCGACTCAATTTGCTTCTGATCTAAAGGGTTGTTTGTATAGAATTCTAAAGGAAAGTAAAACCGGAAATGGTGTTGATATTTTTTTGTATACAAGGGGTGGTGACACCAATTCTGTTTGGCCCATTGCAAATTTAGTGCGAGAATTTGATAAAAATTTTGAAGTTATCGTTCCTTTTCGGGCGCATAGCGCTGGTACTCTTTTCGCTTTGGGTGCAAAAAATATTGTGATGACAAAGATGTCTGAATTGAGCCCGGTTGATCCTAGCACAGGGAACCAATTCAATCCCATTGATAAAGTGGATACAAAAAAGCGATTGTCTATTAGTGTTGAAGATGTAAATGCATATAAAGATTTTTTATTACAATCATATGGTATAGAAGAAACTCAAGAGCCGATGTCTTTAGAAAATAAAAATTTACTAAAGTCTCATCTGGAGGATTTAGTTAGAGAGCTACACCCCTTAGCTGTTGGGAATGTGTATCGTGTGCATAAGCTTATTCGGCGATTGGCGAAAGAATTATTGTCTTTTCATTCATCAAACAATGCTGATTTAGACAAGATAATTAAACAACTGACCGTTGAACCATATTCACATTTGCATATGATTTCAAGAAAAGAGGCATTAAAGATTCTAGGTAAAGACAGAATAACGAGTGCTTCTGCGCAACTTGAAAAAAAAGTTGATGAGCTTTTAAGAATATATGAGGAGGATTTTCAGTTAAGAGATTCTTTTTTTCTTTCAGAGTTTTTCAAAAAATCTGAAAAGCCCGAAAATAACCAGGCCGGAGGACAGGAAAAAGAAGCAAATAATTCTTCTCTGTCAAAGGATTTCAGGTTTGCAGGCGGTGTAGTTGAATCTACCAAATGTGGATATATTTTCATTACAAAGGGGACCATTACACCTTTTTCGAAAATACCGAACAATGTTAACGTCCAACTTCCTCCAGGTCAACCAATGCCATTGATCCCGGGTGCACCGATAGGATATAATATCGAGATATCAAGTCAAAGATGGCAGCGGAATAAAAAGAAAGAGGGGATTACGCTATGAGTGACTTTATAGAAGAATTTTTTACGACAACCACAGCGGATGACCAGAATAATTATTTTACCGGAGAGTATCAAGTTATAATCCCTCGCGTTAAACAACAAGTTCCTGCTGGTGAATATCGGGTTATCGATGGTGATTTTTTTCGTGTCCTTTCTGGTGGCTCTACCGAAGATGTACGTAAAAAAATTAAAGCACGTTTAACCGGATAAATTGATATAAGTGCTTTCATTTAACGTAGCGTTTGAAAACGTAGTTTTAATTGATACTTCCGCCGCGATTGCTCTAAAAGACCCAAATGACGAGCATTATCAAGACGCGAAGTTTTTTTTTGAATCGTCACAAGGTCTTTCCTGGGTTGTTTTAAACGAAACATCTCATGAATCATACACAAAATCTAGGTATGATTTTTATCATGAGAAAGCCATAGAAATATATAATTTCTTAACTGATGATAAGATGATAGCACTCACTTTTGATGAGAAAGATGAAGAGGAATCAGTAAAAATATTAAAAAAATATTCACAGCATTGCATTAGTTATCATGATGCACTCTGTGCGGTTATTATGAAAAAGGCTGGAATATATAAAATATTTACATTTGATTCAGACTTCTGGACTCTGGGCTTCCAAATAGTGCCCGGCATAACCAAAAAGAAAAAAAAGCGATAATTATTATAACCCTTCCGGCAAAGCATTCACTACTTCACCTTTCCTTATCACTCTGAAAAAGAGTATTCCCAAAACATTCTTCCGGTTGTCAACCTTCTTACTGCTACCAGTATCGGCCAGTTCTATTGGCTGGCGCCATGTTTGCTTCAACATCGTCTGCCCTCAATTCGGACCCTGCTCGGAATTCGGCACGCATTACGTTATCATCCATCATAGGTGATCTTAAAAATCGTATCCGTAAGCTAATGGCGGAAAGAATCGTTATCCTGGAACTGTTTGAAAAGCTGGGCATCATCGGCGAAGAGGGCCGTAATAACCCGTTTTAACGCCTTGTCGTGCTCAATACGGGCGTTTTGACGGTCGGAGTTCTGCTTGGTATTCTGATATGCCTGATCGGCGGAGACCTTCCTGGGGATCTCGTCGGGGAATTTCGGCGCCAGTAACCGAATTTTTTCATAAATATATATAAAAAGTGCTCTGCATTTTTTTCAAAGAACGCCAAGCAACTGGCGCCTGTGAAAAAACGCTTTCTTCAGGGGTCCCCATAATCCCTCCGGTCAAGCTCGTTAATATGAGTGGCCGGCGGTTACATTTCTTTTAACAGTTGGTTGGCTGCGGTCAGCAGGGGGGCCCAGACCGGGCCGAAGGGCGACGCGTAGATCAGGTCGCACTGGGGGCGAATTGTTCCGCCGTCATGTACGCCGCCAGGGCCTGTTAATCCCGCTTAATCCTGCGCATCTTTCGATCGGATGGCCTCGAAAATCTCCCTGGCAAGAATGGGAAAGGCCGCGCCCTGAAACTCCTTGTCCGCCATGTATCGGGTGACGATCTTGTCATTTTCGGCCATGCGCTCGATCATCAGGTCTTCGATTCTTTTGCGGATACCCAGCACGAACTTGTCCAGCGGGTTGGCCATGGCCGTCTGAATGACCTGATTACTCTTGCAGGCCTTTTCCTTGATCTGCTGGAAAAACAGGCGGTCTTCCTCGGTAAAGTTGGTTCCGAAGCGTTCATTGAGAACCTGAATGATCTCCGACAAGGGCAACTTTTCATCCTTGGCTCTGCCCGTGCCGACATCCGTAGGGCTTTTCACATACCGGGGATCACCTTCCCTGATTTCAATAGCCCCTGAATAAATGCGCTCCATGCGGTAGTATTGAAGCGTCACATTATCGGTCAGCTTGATGGTCAGCGGATCGCGGTCGATGGGCAGATGCGGCAGGAGAAATCGGCCATAGCTGTACAGCATTTCCAGTTCCGGATCGGCATAGGGGATGATCTGGGATAAAAAGGCATACAGGCGAATGTACCCGCTCAGTTTATCGCGAAATTCCTGCCGCTTTTCCTCTTCCTTGACTGCCGTGAACCGGTCCACGGCCGGCTGCAAGTGCCGTTGCATATGGGCATGGTCGGCGGCGTTTTGACGCTCCACCGGCTTATAAAACACCTGAGCAAAGGCCTCGACCTCGCTCCAGTAATAAATTTGGGCCTTATTCAACTCGTGCTTGAGCGTTTCGAGCTTGGACGGGTCGGACACCTCGGCCAGTCCGGTCTTGTCGTAATAGGGCTTGAAGGCTCGGAAGATGTCTTCGGCATTGTTAACGAAATCCAGCACAAAAGGCGCGTCTTTCCCCGGAATCATGCGGTTTAGCCGTGAAAGGGTCTGGACGGCCTGCACCCCGTCCAGGCGTTTGTCCACATACATCGTGTGCAGCAGGGGCTGGTCGAAACCGGTCTGGTATTTATTGGCCACCAGCAGGATCTGATAATCGGGTGAGTTGAATCGTTCGGGCAACTGGGTTTCGCTGATGGGCTTGCCGCTGACCACGTCGATGTTCATGCCCGGTTCGGTGTACTCGCCGCCGCTTTCCGGGTCTTTGAGCTTTCCGCTGAAAGCGACCAGGGGGCGGATATCCTGATAACCGTTTTCGGCAATGTAGCGCTCAAAGGCTTTCATATAGCGCACCGCATGCAGACGTGAGGAAGTCACCACCATGGCCTTGGCCTTGCCGCCGATGCGCTGTTTGACGTTGCGGCGGAAGTGCTCCACCATCACCTCGGTTTTCTGCTCAATGTTATGGGGATGCAGGCTCATGAATTTGGCCAGAGCCCGGGCAGTCTTTTTCTTGGGCAGGGCCGGATCATCCTCGGCCTCTTTAAGCAATCGATAGTAGACGCCGTAGGTGGTGTAATTGGTCAACACATCCAGGACAAAACGCTCCTCGATAGCCTGGCGCATGCTGTAAATATGAAAGGGTTCGGGTTTTCCCTCCGGCCCGGTGCGGCCGAACAGCTCGATGGTTTTTCCCTTGGGCGTGGCCGTGAAGGCGAAGAAGCTCAAGTTAGACTGCCTGCCCCGGGAGAGCATGACCTGGTTCAACCGGTCTTCCCAGTCCGCTTCGCCCTCATCGGTTTCGCCGGGGGCCGCGCCCAGAATGGCTTTGAGTTCCCGGGCCGTTTCGCCGGTCTGGCTGGAATGGGCTTCGTCCACGATCACGGCATATTTGCGGGCCGCAATTGCCGCTTCCCATTGCCGGGCCTGTTCCTTTTCTTCAGCCGTCGCCTTTTCCGCGCTATCGGCTCCGGCCGCTTTGAGCAACCCGCGCAGCACAAAGGGAAATTTCTGCAAGGTGGTGATGACGATCTGGGTGCCGTCGATCAGGGCATCGGCCAGTTGCGAGGAATCTTTGTCAACAGGTTTAACGACGCCCTGGGCATGCTCGATCTGGTAAATGGCATCCTGAAGTTGACGGTCCAGGACCCGGCGGTCGGTGATGACGATGACGCAGTCAAAGACTTTCCGGTCGCCGGCGTCATGCAGGCTGGCCAGCCGGTGGGAAAGCCAGGAGATGCTGTTGGTCTTGCCGCTGCCGGCCGAGTGCTGGATCAGGTAGTTATTTCCCGGCCCTTCCTTGCGGGCGGCATCCACGATCCGGCGCACGGCGTCCAGTTGATGAAAGCGGGGGAAAATCAGTTTTTCCAGGGTAAGGCGTCGCATGCCGCCTTGGCCGTCATCGATCTTTTCATCCCTGGTTTCAATAAACATAAAATGGCCGAGAATATCCAGGAAACTGTCCCGCTGAAGGACCTCCTCCCAGAAATACCCCGTGCGGTAACCGGATGGGTGTAGTGGATTGCCTGCTCCGCACTGCACCTGGCCGGGATGGCTGCCGCGGTTAAACGGCAGAAAGTGCGTGCCTTCTTTCCGCAGCCGTGTGGTCATGTGGACCTCGTCCGGATCCACGGCAAAATGCACCAGTGCGCGTGTTTTAAAGCCGAACAGCGGCGCGCGCGGGTCCCGATCCTCCTGGTATTGTCTGACCGCGCTTCGCCAGCTTTGACCGGTGCCGGGATTCTTCAGCTCGCAGGTGGCCACGGGCAGGCCGTTTAAGGAAAACAGCATGTCTACGGTTTCATGGCCGCCGGGGTGGCAAAGGGCCTGCCGGTTTACAAACAGCCGGTTTTTGGCATACAGGGCCAGCACCTCTTCATTAAGACCGTGGGCCGGCTTGAAATAGGCCATGCGGAAGGTCTTGCCGTAAAACTTGAACCCGTGGCGCAGCACATGGAGCATGCCCTTGGTGCTCAGCTCCTTGACCAGCGTATTTATCAGCAGCCCTTCCAATCCATTGCCGTGCAGCGCCCGCATCTGCTCCCAAAGATCGGCCTGGGTCTCTTGCAGGAAGGCGAATATCCGCGCCGGGAAAAGGGCTTGTTCCACATCCCATTCGGCGTTGGTACCGGGATGCCAGCCGGATTGGTCCAGAAGGGTCTGCTCCACGGTGGTCTCGAAGGCTTTTTCAGAGGTCGTTTTCATGAGTTTTCGCCCCTTGCAATCAAATAACCGTCAAATAAGCCAGAAATTTTATTGTTACTGTATTTACAGTCAGATACAGACATCCGTCATATTCTTTTCCGTTTGATCCCGGCCGTTCCATCAAATAACCGTCAAATAAACCGCCTCAAGCGGATTACGCCCAGAAGGGTATATATTTTGAATACTTACGCGATGCATCCGGATCACCGAGACGGATCAGGCCCTGTTCGACGGTTTCCCGGATTATCCGTGAGGCCAGAGCGCTGTTTTTTTGCTCGATCCCGAACCTCTCCCTCAACGTGGCGTTGGTCATGAATTCCCGATTGACATATTTCAAACAGGCGTGCAGGTAGCAGGCCCGCACACGGTCGTCTTTTTCCATGTCCTTCAGGGGTTTCGGGGCAAAGAGCAGCGCCCGGGTGTGTTCGTCGGTCACTTCGAACAGGGGGGCCGGCAACTGATAGAACTCGGTTTGAAAAACCACCTTGTCGATGCCGCTGCCCCGCTCTTCGCAGATTCCGGCCCGGCGCAGGAAGGAGGCCAGGGCTTCGTTACGCGACCGGGGCGGGCTGTCCAGAAACCGTTCCGTCCTGACCAGGGGGATTCCGGGATTGGTGATTTCCATGCGGTCGGAAAAAATTTCGATCATCGGTCCGGTACCGCGGATGAAGAAGTCCTGATGAATGATGGCGTTGGCCACCAGCTCGCGCACCGCCAGTTCCGGATAGACCGGTACGTCCCGTCGCAATGCCCGGCCGATGACTTCATTGCTGGGTAACAGATTGTTGATGTATCCGATCAATCCCTCAAATCCCGCGGCATACCCTCTGCCGCCAATCTGCTCCCGGATCGTTTCCAGTCTGTCGGTATCCTTATAAACAATGACCCGCACTGCCTTTCGCTTCAGGGTTTTGAAATCTTCCAGGCGCTTGGCCAAAAGGATCGCCCCCATATTGGAGATATTCCAGCCGCCGGCCTCGCAGTCGCTGATCATGGCATCATCTTTCAGGCGGGCAAGGATGCCGGTGCGGTCCGCGGGCAGGTTCTGGTTTGTCAGTTCGAAATAGGCCGGGTAGTCGAGCAGGCGCAGGACATTTTCGTCGGGCAGGCACTCGGCGGCCGGCAACTCCTCAAACGGAACGGCATCGAATATCCGCCATAAGGCCCGTTCTTTTTCGGGGAAATCCTTGAGCTTCTTCTTGTAAGAGCCGACGCGGATAAATTCCTGTCCGCTGAAACCGACCGGCTTGTCGGATGCCCGGGGGATTTCCAGGATGACGACCGGTTTCCCATCAGAGGCGATGCTATGGAATCGGAAATGTATGCGGGGGTTGGTCAGCCGCAGCAGCCAGCTTTCCAGTTCTTCGCCGCCTTTTCTGGCCTGATCGGGCCTGAAGGACGTGCCGGTGATGTCGTGGGCGCCGTCGTCCACCCCCCACACCAGATAGCCGTTGGTCTTGCCGCACAAAGCCGCCGCGTTGCTCAGGGCCGAGATGTATTCGCCGATTTCCTGGGGATCGGCATAATTGGCCTTGAATTCCACCCACTCGGTTTCATTGGGCAGCTTGCACAACTCGCGCAGCAACCCGGCCAGGTAGGCTTCGTTTCGGTCTGCGTTCATTGGACGGTACCTCGCACGTCGATTTTACCCGTTACCGCGGCGGTGATCAGGGCGGTGCGGTATTCCTGAAGGCGGTCGATGGCGGCCTCGACCTTGGCGATGAGTTGGTCGATTTTCGTTGTCGCTTGGTCCAGAAAATCACAAATGACATTTTGTTCAATTAAAGGCGGGAAGCCAGCAATAATAGAGCCCACCGTGTCGGTATTCAGATTCAATTGTGTTCCAAGCTTCCCCAATCCTTTATATGGTTCACCACATTCAAAAAGATAAAACAGGAACCTCTTGTCTCCCTTCCACTTGGGGAAATAGACAAAGCCGTCATGGATGCAACATTTTATAACAGTGATGCAGGGCTTTCCAACTGATCCGGCAATGCTCAGGAAGATTTCCCCAGGATTAAGTTTCACGCTCAGTGAACTCCCAAGATCAGAAAGACGCTGAGTCGTGCTTCTTAAATACATGCCAGCAGAGGTCACATCAGAAATTCTAACCCAGGCATATTCTCCTTCATCATCAAAATAGATCGGATCGTCTATCGGTCTTGGCGAGGCTCCGCGTTGGACCGCCGTCTCCCATTTAATCGCTTTGACCTCCCAAAGCTCCGGCACATCCCCCAGCCACTCAACGCCCGAGGGCTTGAGTTTGGGATGCGGTTCGAGGCCGGCGGCCCGGGCCGCATCGGGCGGCAGACCGCGGGTGACGGTGCGCGAGATGAGGGCCGTGCGCTTTTCCTTCAGCTTTTCGATCAGCGTTCGCTTTTTCCCCAAAAGGGTGTCGATCTTGTCAGTCTCTCGGTCTAAGAAATCAGCAAGAGAAACCTGTTCTTGGAATTGAGGAAACCCTGTAACAATCGAACCCACGGTGTCGGTATTCAGATTCAACTGTGTTCCAAGCTTCCCCAATCCTTTATATGGCTCACCACATTCAAAAAGATAAAACAGGAACCTCTTGTCCCCCTTCCACTTCGGGAAATAGACAAACCCATCATGGATACAACATTTTATGGAAGTGATGCATGGCTTTCCAACTGATCCAGCAATGCTTAAAAAGATTTCCCCATCATTAAGCTTCAGACTCAATGAACTCCCAAGCTCTGAAAGACGTTGCGTCGTGTTTCTCAGATACATACCAGCAGAAGTCACATCAGAAATTCTAACCCAGGCATATTCTCCTTCATCATCAAAATAGATCGGATCATCTATCGGCCTTGGCGACGCTCCGCGTTGGACAGGGGTTTCCCACTTTATTGCTTTTACATCCCAATGCTCCGGCACCTTTCCCAGCCACTCGACCCCGCTGTCCTTGTATTTCGGATATGCCCTGTACTTCACGCCGTCACCTCTTTGAGCAGGGCCAGGATCTCGCCTTCCAGGGTCTTGATGTCCGCTTCGATCTCAGAAAGATCCCGGGGCGGCTCGTAGCAATAGAAGTGGCGGTTCAAGGGGATTTCGTAGCCGACCTTGGTTTTGCTGTGGTCAATCCAGGCGTCCGGCACATGGGGCAGGACCTCGCGTTTAAAATAGGCCTCGATGCTCTCCTTGAGGGGCACGTTTTCCGTGTCGCGCAGCTCCGGGTCGGGTTCCGGATTGCCTTGCTTGTCCCGGCAAATTTCGGCGGTCTCGTCCCGTTCGCCCAGGGCGCTGAGCACGGCCTTGAGTTCGGCGGCGGACAGACGCACGCCCCGCTTGCGGTCGATTTCCCGAAGATCGAGGAGAAACGCCTTGCGGTCTTTGTACATCGTTTCCCCATGGACTTCAGCAAAGGCCAGTAGCAGGGATCGGATCTCTTCCTGCCGCTGCTGTCCGGCTTCGATTTCCCGCAGGCGAGCGGCTTCGTTTTTCTTCTTGCTGTCGGCCAGATTTTTGAAAGCAGTTTCGTTTTCCAGCCGGGCCATACGTTCGGCATTGGCCTGAAAGTTGAGCCGCAGGGGCCGCTCCACCGTGATCTTGTGAAAGCCGAAGTCGGCGTTGTCAAATATCTTGCCGACCACCAGGGTCTTTTTTCCGCCGTTGACTGCAAAAGTGCGGGTTTCGTTGTCCTGAAATTGTCCGAAGACGCGGGTAACGTCGCCGATCTGGTCCGACTCGTCCTCGTCCACGTCGCCGATCTTGTTGCGCTTGTTGCCCAGGCTTTTTTTCATTTTTACAAAAAACTGGCGGGCGTCGATGAGCTGGACCTTGCCCTTGCGCTCCGGCTCCTTGCGGTTGGTGAGCACCCAAATGTAGGTGAAAATGCCGGTGTTGTAAAAAAGCTGGTCCGGCAGGGCCACCACGGCTTCCAGCCAGTCGTTTTCGATGATCCACTGGCGGATGTTGCTCTCCCCGCTGCCGGCATCGCCGGTAAACAGCGGCGAGCCGTTGAACACGATGGCGATGCGGCTGCCGCCTTCGCCCGGCGCCCGCATCTTGGAGAGCATGTGCTGGAGGAAGAGCAGGGAGCCGTCGTTGATGCGCGGCAACCCGGCGCCGAAGCGGCCCTCGTAGCCCAGGGTGTCATGCTCCTGCTGGATGTAGCGGGCCTGCTGTTTCCACTCCACGCCAAAGGGCGGGTTGGCCAGCATGTAGTCGAAGGTGATCTTTTTGCCCTGGGCGTCCCGGTCAAACCCGTCCTTGGTAAAAGTGTCTCCGAGCCGGATGTTGTCCGCATCCTCGCCCTTGATGAGCATGTCGGATTTGCACACGGCCCAGGCCTCGTCGTTCCAGTCCTGACCGAACAGCAGGGGATTGGCCTTGCGGTTCAGGGCCAGAATGTAGTTCTCGGACACCGAAAGCATGCCGCCGGTGCCGCAAGCCGGATCGTAGATGGTTTTGACCACGTGGCTGCGGCCAAGATCCTTTTCCGGAGACAGCAGCAGGTTGACCATCAGTTTGATGACCTCCCTGGGAGTAAAGTGTTCGCCCGCTTCTTCGTTGGACTGCTCGGCGCCGATCCGGATCAGCTCCTCGAACACATAGCCCATCTGCATGCTGTCCACCCGTTCCGGGGACAGGTCGATCCGGGAAAAGGCCTTGATGACTTCATAGAGCAGGTTTTTCTCGGCCATGCGGGTGATTTGCTGGTCAAAGGCAAAGCGCTCCATGATCTGCCGCACGTTCTTGGAGAATCCGTTGATATAGCTGTTCAGGTTCGGAGCGAGCTGGTTGGGGTCGTCGAGCAGTCTGGGCAGATCGAATTTGGACAGATTATAAAACGGCCGGCCGGTGATTTTCTCCAGCAGGCTGCGCACCACGCTTTCGGGCTTGGCCTTGATCCGCGCATGCTCTTTGAGCACCCGCTCCTTGGTCGGGGCAAGAAGACAGTCGAACCGTCTTAAAACGGTTAGCGGAAGAATCACTTTCCGGTACTCATTGCGCTTATAAGGGCCACGCAGCAGGTTGCAGATGCTCCAGATGAAATTAGCGAGCTGTGAGTGGGTCTCCTGATTCATCCCCCGTTCCTTTGTAAATAACGCCCATTCGGTTTAAAAACCGTTCGTGATGGGGCGGTTTATTTGGTGCTTTGCGGCAGTTCGAGCATCCCCCGTGCCGTCATTCTGTCGCAGAAGGCATCCAGCTGTGCCCGGGCCAGCTTGGACGGCCTGGCCTGGCCGTTCTCCCAGCGGTTGACCGTGGCATAGCTCACCCCAAGCTCGCGGGCCAGATCCTCCTGGCTGATGGCAAGTTGACGGCGCACTTCTTTAACCAAAGCCGCGTAATCCGGATGAGCAAGTTTCATTGGTCTTCCTGTCGATGATATCCAAAGGTAATGATGAACATGATAACAGATGTTATATCATCCGCGCAGAATTTCGCAATCAATTTTGCAGGCCAATCAACCTGGAAATCGTTTATAATTTCATCTTCTTTGTTGTTGTTCCGCGTTGTTCCGAAAAATACTTGACAGCCCCAAAAGACAGGGTTATTATCGTCCCGTGGAACAACAAGGAACAACATTGGAGGTGTATCATGAGTGATGGAAAAGCAAGAGCGACTTTGAGTAAAGGCAGGCTTAGCTGGTGCGTAATTTTTCGCCATCCGGTCTGCCTGGGGCCGGATGGGAAGCAAAAACTGCGCGTTCGGCGTGGTTTGGGCACATCTGAACAAACGGAGGCTCAGGTTCTTGTAGACCAATTAAATCAGATTATTGAGGAACCAGCCTGGTGGAGTTTGTCCAGCCGTGAGGCTGTGGCTCAGCGCTTTGATGCAAAAATCGTCGGGGCATTTTATGATCCCATGCTGCCGACATCTTTTGATCCCTGGACTGTCCGGGAAGAAGCCATCCCCCTACCCGGTGGGAACGATTCTTCCGATGGTTATGCGCGGATTCTTTTTGTTGGAACCACCGGCGCCGGAAAAACCACCATTGTAAGACAGCTTTTAGGCACCGACCCGGACCACGAACGATTCCCTTCGATTTCAGCCGCTAAAACGACGACATGCGATATTGAAATCATCCTGGACGAGGGGCCGCTGAGAGCTGTGGTCACCTTCATCCCTCGGGATCGGGTCCGTCAATATATTGCCGAATGCGTCCTTGCAGCGGTTGTCAGTAAAGTGGATGGAGCGTCCGAACAAGATGTCGTTCGTCGTTTTCTTGAGCACAGCGAACAGCGATTCCGGTTGAGCTATGTTTTGGGCAGCCCGACACTACTCCTATCAACTGGTGCGGATGAACTCGAAGATGATGACCTGGATGATGAAACCGGATCAAGCGCTCTTGAAGACGATGGCCTGGATGATGCCGCGCGGGAAAAACTGCTCAGCACTCTCAAAGCCTATCTTCATGAAATCGACCAACTCGTGAAAAAGGCTGAGTCTGTGATGGAAAAGACGGCTGGTGAATTGGACATAAAAATGGCCGAAGCCACGCGGGACGAGCGCGAGACCCTTCAGGAACTGGTGGAGGACCAACTCCTTAATATGGAACGATTTCATCAACTCGTGGACACCATCCTCGATGATGTGGAAAGCCGCTTTGCCTACCTTTCGGAAGGCGAAATTGTCCGGGGCAAGGACGGTTGGCCTATTAAGTGGACCCATCAGGATGCGAATCGTACCCAATTCATTCGCGTGGTTAACCGCTTTTCCAGCAACTATGCACCACATTTCGGACGGTTGATGACACCACTTGTAGAAGGCATCCGCGTTGCAGGGCCTTTCTGTCCGGAATGGAGAAAAGGAAACGTGCCCAAGCTGGCAATTATGGACGGTCAAGGCATCGGGCATACCGCAGACAGCACTTCCAGCCTGCCCACATCCGTTACCAGCAGGTTCCGGATCGCGGACGCGATCGTGCTGGTGGATAACGCCGCACAGCCTATGCAGGCGGGACCTTATGCCGCACTTGAATCCTTGGTAATCAGTGGCCATGAATCAAAATTGATTTTAGCTTTCACCCATTTCGATGAGGTCACGGGAGACAACCTAAGAGGGAACGCCGCCAAGAAAGACCATGTTGTCGGCTCCTTTGATAATGCGGTTCATGCCATCGGCAAAAATTACGGTCGTGAGACCGAATCCGCTCTCCGCAATCTCATTCCGAAGCGTCTTGTGTTTTTGTCCAACATTCAGAAACGGGTTCCTGGTTCGGCTAAATTCACCCTGTCCGAATTGAACCGATTTTTGGAGGCCATCGAAGCGTCCATCATTCCAGCCGAACCAGTGGCATACCATCCGATATATGATGTTGCCAACCTTGTGCTTGCCATACAGAAAGCCGCGCAAGAGTTTCATGAAAGATGGAAAGGAATTTTAGGAATGGGGTCGATTGCGGGCGTCAGACCTGAACACTGGACACGGATCAAAGCCCTTTCTCGTCGACTGGGCATTTTCAAGGTGGACGAATACGATACGCTGCGTCCCGTGGCCGACCTCATCCGGCTTCTGCAAATTCATGTCAGCCAGTTCCTTTCAAATCCCCTAGGGTGGACACCATCGGCTCCGCCGGAGGCTGATCAGGTTCGTATTGATGCTGTGGATGCCGTCAAAAAGGAGGTTTTTACCCGCCTCCACGACATGTCAAGACGCAGGGTGTTAGAAGAGCGTGTGCGGGAATGGGTCAGTGCTTACGAGCACCGGGGCATTGGTTCAACAAGAACCAGAGCCAGAGATGTGATTACCATCTACGAGGAAGCGGCTCCTATTCCCAATGAGATGCCGGGGCCTGATGCGAACAAGTTCCTGTTCGATTTAAGAGCGCTGATTGCAGACTCGGTAACAATGGCGGGAGGGCAGTTAAAAGGCTGGTCGCAAGAAGAATAGAATTACGGTGCCAGTATACTTATTTCCGGTTAAATGAATATACTGGCACCATAATCCTGCGTGAGGCGGTGGTCAACGCGCTGGTGCATCGCGATTACCGGTCCACGGCCAATGTGCAGATGTATATTTTCAAAGACCGGGTGGAAATCGTCAGCCCCGGGGGATTGCCCGCCGGCATGACCGAGGCCGATCTGGGCGTTAAGAGCATTCCGCGCAACCCCCTGTTGTTCGGCATGCTTTACCGCATGGAGGCGGTGGAGCATATCGGTTCCGGCATCAAACGCATTCGCAATTTGTGCCGGGAGTACGGAGTGGATGCGCCGCTCATTGAGGTGTCCGAACACTGGTTTACGGTGATTTTCCCAAGGCCGGGCGTGGAGTCGGAAGAAGCGGTTGCTGCAGGCACCCCCGAAGCCACCCCCGAAGTGGCCCCCGAAGTCACCCCCGAAGTTCAAAGTATGCTTTTTGTTTTTGATGGGGAAATGCCTCGCCGCGATATCATGGGCGCCCTTGGCCTTTCAGATGAAAAGCATTTCCGGGAACATTACCAGCAGACCGCGATCCGGCTGGGTCTGATAGAGATGACCATTCCCGACAAACCGCGTAGCAGCAAACAGAAATATCGGCTGACCGACAGGGGGAGACGGTTGCTGGCAGGAAAGAAAAAGGAATAGGAAAATCCGGGGACAGTAAACTTATTTCGGTCATGTTGAATATGAAATAGATATACTGTCCCCGGGATTTCCGGGATTTCGATTTTATCCAGGTCCTGAGTAGCTGGAGAATCCGGTCGTTTATGGTAAGGGGAGGGCGGGCGCCCTTAAGATAAAAAAATAGAGCTCGCCCGGGTGCTGCGAATATCCGGCTGCGATTTCAGCATACGGGCCATCGCCCCAGAACAGATCCGCCCGGCCCGGCCCCTTGATGGCGCCGCCCGTATCCTGGTTCAGCACAAAGCGGCTGAAATCCTGCCATTTGCTGATATTACCCGCGGCATCTACAACAGGTTTTTGAGAGGTCATAAATCCCACGGCAGCGGCCGGGAATATCCCTTTTTCCAGCGCTACCGATCTTCCGGCAGTCACTTTTGTTCCGTAACAGCCGCAGGGCCCGTCTTTGTTCAGCTTAAAAAACACATAACTCGGATTATAGTTCAGCACATCATCAACCTCATCCGGATGTTCACGAAGATAGGACCTGATCTTCTGCATGGACATCTCTTCCCTGGCAATTTTGCCTTCACGGATCAGCAAGGCGCCGATACTTTTATAGGGATGACCGTTTGTCGTATGATAGTGAAGGTAAAAAGGGGCCCCGCCGTCAATATAGAGTTTCCCGGACCCTTGTATTTGGAGAAAAAAAAGATCCACCCGATCCTTCACATAAGCCAGGGGGTGAACTTTGCCGGCAAGCCGGCCCTCATTTATTTCCCTGCGGTCATAGTAAGGAATGATTGTTCTGTCATCCGTAACCCGCCCAACGATTTTCTCCTCCCCCTTGAAACGGAGACCAAACCGGGAGAGATCAATAACAACATGATCCTCCGGGCGTGCAAAAACAGGATAAGGAAACGCCGGGCCTGGCGATGCGCTTGCCTCAAGTGCGGGTTCATAGTATCCGGTAAAAAGAACATCCCCGGTTTCTTTACGGCCACGGGCCTTATACACCTGAAAGCAGGACCGGATAAATTTGTTCAGCGTTTCTTTTGATGGCGCATATCCCAGGAAGTCCCCCAAAAGCGCCAGGGTCTTAATCATATGCTGTGTATCATACACATCTTCGTCAAACCGGAACTTGCGATCAGGCGGAAGTTTTTTCAGATATGTCAGACTTTCCTGAATGGCCTCTTTTAATCCGTCGTAGTTCATATCATCCGTAAATTCAGGATACCGGCTCACAGACAGTTTTTTAAGCGCTGACCCGTCAACCTTTTCAGGTTTAACCTTCAATAAGGAACACCCCTGAAACCCCCCGGCAATAAAAGCCAGCATTAATATAGTCAATAATGATTTCAATATGTTGTCATTCGTTTTAAATTCCGGGGACAGTATACTTATTTAGTGCACACTAGACTATGATGAATTGGGTGATAATATTGTACTGGATCCTGGATCGGGGTCCAGGATGACGCGGTTCTCTGACATTCTGAATATTATCATGAAACCGTTATCCGAGTTCGCTGTCTGATATCATTCCCGATATTTTCAGCATCCTTTGCCGGTACCCGGCATTCTCTGAAAATGTCGGGCCATTGCAAGACGGCCGCATTAATTTCCATAATTGTATTTAGTGCTTCCTGCCGTCTTTTGATTCCAAAGAACTTTGATTCGGTCAGCAGTGTTTCAAAATTCGGCGGTCTTGAATCCAGGCCGATTCGCAGCACATGTTCCCGGTTTAAACCGATATTCGGTATCAGGTCGAAGGCGGGGCTCAAGCGCCAGCCGTCGTCATCATGCAGCATGAGGAAGTTTTTAAGGTGATCATCGGTGTTGCCGATCAGCACGTTGAAGACCATCTGCCGGTATAGCCGGTAAAGGTCCTGGGCGGGTTGTGATGAAATGTGCCGGATCACTTCGGCCAGATCGCGGTAGCCGGCATTGTAATAGTCATCGGCCCTGAGCAGTGTCTGCATGCTGATCAGGTGGTTACGACCGCCTGTGGCATTGATATCGAACCGCTTCACCAGCAGGCATTTCCCGGCTTTACCCAGGGGCATGAGCCTGGTCTCGGCCGTTTCTATTCCGGCCCGGCGGCCCAGTTCCATGGCGGCAGCCTCCAGGCTTACCACATCCAGTCGGTCCCTGGCGCTGGCGAATTTTGCCAGATAGGAACCGCTTTCATCCGCGACAAGGGCCTTGGGCCTGGCCCCGCCGGGCGAACTGCCGGCCTGAAACAAGAGGGAAAATTCATCGTCGGTTGCGGCAGCGGGTTCCTGCTCGAATTTTTCCGCGAGCAATGCCAGTTCCTGCAAGTGCCGGCTGGAGACGCTTGCTGTTTCCGGTTCGGGTGAGCCGTCTTCCACGTAGCCCAACGCGCCCAGCCCCTTGCCGCCCAGCAGCCGTAACAGGTTGGGGACACGCTCTTCATCACGTTTCAGATTGTAACGGCGGATCATGAGCCGCCGACCCCAGTCATCCGGCAGGCTGTCTTCAAAAACGCCATGAACGCCGGCACGGGGGCGGTCGGCATTAAAAATTTCCGCGGACAAAGGCAGGTTCAGGGGGTCGAGTGCAAAGGCCCCGGGCTGTTCCAGGTATCCGGGCATGTAACGGAACTGTCCCTGCAACCGTCCACCCCCGGCAGTGTCCGGATCAGCGACAACCAGGCTGCCCGCCTTGACACTTTTCCCTGATGGTAATGTCAGCCAGGCATCAAGTCGGATCATTTGCGTTGATTTCTCCTGGTGCCGGCCCGTTGCCGTTGGTTGCTCTTTTTTTCATATTTTGCAAACAGATCTTCCTTTTCGGCCAGAATTTCCTTCCAATCGTCAAGCCGGCCAAGGATGCTGCTGGCAGCAATCCAGTTGCCGATCAGCGTCTGTGGCGATCCCTTTTCCATCCGGCTGTACGACTGACGGGTCAGGCCGATCCGTTGGGCGAACAACGCCTGGCTTTCGTTCCGGGCCAGACGTGCTTCTTTCAGGCGTTGTCCGAGCTGTTTTAAAAGCGACTCGATTTCTATATCTTTGTTAAACATATTTTACTTTATATAATAAAAATATGTATTATGCAAAGTATTTTTTACAAACTAACAATTCCGACAATTCCGGACACAATTCCGGGGACACCATACTTAATTCCCAGAATTCGGGGACACCTTAAGAGGACAAGGTGTCCCCGTGGTTCTGGAAGGCTGAAGCCTTCTGCTGCATTGCCTCTTGTTCTTCGAACACCGGCAACGAGTTGCCGGTGCCACCCACGGTGGAGCATATCGGTTCCGGCATCAAACGCATTCGCAATTTGTGCCGGGAGTACGGAGTGGATGAGCCGCTCATTGAGGTGTCCGAACACTGGTTTACGGTGATTTTCCCAAGGCCGAAGGTGGAGTCGGAAGAAGCGGTTGCTGCAGACACCCCCGAAGTCACCCCCGAAGTTCAAAGTATGCTTTTTGTTTTTGATGGGGAAATGCCTCGCCGCGATATCATGGGCGCCCTTGGCCTTTCAGATGAAAAGCATTTCCGGGAACATTACCAGCAGAC